>NZ_JBBPAI010000002.1:0-13868 GCF_038008985.1 Lysinibacillus sp. FSL M8-0355 | reverse complement strand
AGCAATCTAAGCTATTTATCCTTTCTAGAAACAAATCAGGAAAGACGAATAGTGGTTGTCGTGTCATTTTGGATGTGCAGCATGTGAACTTCGAGAGTATTTTAAGTAGCATTTACCGTCTAACTGCTTATGAAATTGCAATCTTAAAAGAGGACTTTAAATATCTAAGTAAACATCAAAATAAACATCAGGATTTTGCTCAAAACACTGTGATATCAGCGTCCAATGGCTCAAATTCGAATCTTAACTATAATAACCAAATTAAAACATTAAAAGATATAAAGACGTCTACTAAGTATTCGTCTGATAAGAAAAATAATTTTTATAATCGTTTGCAAAATCTCTATCAAGCCCGTACAGGCTCTTTAGAAAGCTTTAAAACATTTGTATGTGTTATTTATGGTTCAATGAAAAAAATCAAAGCAGAGGACAAGCTAGGGCTGTCTCAAAGCCAATTAGAAACAATCATGTATCAATCATTAGATGTAGCTATTTCAGCAAGCGATCAATACGTTAAAACAAACCGGATAGCCTTACTAAGTGCCGTTATTCGCAACAAAATCAACGATCTAACGGTATCGAATTCATCTGTAGCACCAAGGAAAAATATAGCTAGAAAAGTAGAAACGGTACCAGAGTGGTTTGCGACTCGTCATGAGTCTGAAGAAGAAGTAACAGAGGAAAAGAAAGCCTACTTTGCGCAGGAACGGGAACGAATATTGGCCATGTTAGGCAGTATTTAATCAAAAGAGGAACGGTGAAAACCGAACCTCTAGTTTGATATGCTTTTTAATTCATTAAGCCGTTCGATTAAGTTATGGTGGAGAAACAGTAGAGGATTGAACTGAATTTAAATATTTCTCAAACGCTTCCTTTTCCCATTTGTAACGTTTTAGCTACTTCACTTTCTGTAAAGCCTTGTGAACCTGCATGCACTTTTCTCTTTAATTATCCCGTAGAAATAATTCTGGAGCTTTCTGGTGGCATTGTATGGGCCTGTTCTCTCTCAATCAATTTGCATTCCCTTTAACCCTAAAGAATATCAGGTTGATGGAACCTAAAGGATCTTTTTTAAAAAAATTTTCAAAACAGGTTGTTAAAACACTTAAAAGTCCCCTTTATATAGTGTTGAGTGGTTAGCTAATCAAAAACAACAACAAAAAACACATTATATTATTGGAGGAATTAAATTATGGCATGTTCACTAGGTTATATTCAACTAGCAGCGAGTGCTCCTAAAGTTCACACTTGCACTACTACAAGTGGGACAACTGTTAACGTTACATTAGAGAAATACGGAACTGAAACATACCCGTTCAACGGTGTTGTACGCTTGATTCTATACCGCGAAGCATCTAATGCGGATGCTTGGATTAAAGCTGATTCGAAGGATATTGGTGCATGGAATTCTAACGGAGCTAATAAGAACTCTTCGTTTACTGGACTTACAAAAGGTTTAACTTACCGAATTGTTCCGGAGTTTTATATCGCATCGAACTATACAAACAAAGCCGGCGGAGATGCTTCTCACATCTTCTACCAAGGTTAATGCTAAAAAACAGGAGCCTCTTGTATAATCAGGAGGCTCTTGTTTTTGTTGTTGTTTACACAATTGACTCTTTGTGGTAATTTTGTGGGTAAATCTTAAAAGAGGTGGTAAAAAAATGAAGTGGACACATAGTTTAATTCTAGTTATTTTAACGGCAGTGTTGAGCGTAGGTGGTACAGTTTTGATTATGGAGAAGAAATATGCAAAAGAAGAGTCTCAGCGAGCTGAGAATGAATTAGTTAGTGTCTCAAAAGAAGGTGAAGTAGATAAAGAGAAAAAGTTTGTATCGATAGTCGATACGTCAGGTTTAGGATGGGAAAATCCTGTGTTTTCTAAGAGAATAGATGAATGGAAAAGTGGGGGTGAACCCTTCGTGCCTAGTATGGTAGAAGATGTGATTCAACAGATGACGCACCAAAAAATTATCGCTAAACAAAAAGAACAATCAATTATGATAACACCTGAAAGAATTGACATTTTGATACAGATGGTAGAAGAAAATAAAGATACATATGAGCTTCATGAAACATATCTAGATATATTAAACCGTTGGAAAAAAGGTGATTTTTCAGAGGTTGACGATGACCATAATATTTTAATGTTTATTCAAGGTGGGAAACAACCTGAAGGTTTAGCAACAGGAATAGCTTCCGAAGAACAAGAGATTGATTATATATTCCGAGTTTTCGCTAAAGAGGTAGATAAAGTCTTTGGAAGTAGTGAAAAAGAATAAAAATTATTTTAAAACCTGCTTACAATGGCAGGTTTTTTTGTTGTGTAAAAATTTTTTTAAAAAGAAGTTGTTAAAATTCGGAAAAATTCTCCTTGTAGGGAAATGTATATTTGCTTGGTAGGAACGATTAATAGTTAATGAATAGACCAGTATCATGGGTATTTTAGATTTATTTTCTTATCGAAGTAATTTTTGTGTTTTTTCATCTTCTTTTACAGGCTCATAACTTAATAGTATCGATACAGTTTGGTCGGTGTAGTAGTATCAAGGTATAAAACAGTGTCATAACTTGGGTTTATAAGTGTGGCGTCGAAATGAGGGTTTTTTCTATGATTTACGGCTATGCTAGAGTATCGACTGTATCACAGGAATTAGAGGTTCAACTTCAAGCATTGGAGAGTGAAGGGGCAACTGTTATTTACAAAGAGAAGTACACAGGAACGAAAACAGATCGACCACGATTAAATGAGCTACTATCTAAATTAGAGGAAGGTGACAAGCTCGTTGTAACGAAATTGGATCGATTGGCTCGTAATACTAAAGAAGGTATCGAAATCATTGAACAGGTATTTGCAAAAGGGGTAAAAGTACATGTACTTAATGTTGGATTACTTGAAGATACGACAATGGGACGTTTCTTTTTACAGACGTTACTCGCTGTAGCTGAAATGGAGAGGAATCTTATTGTTGAACGTACCCAGGAAGGAAAAGCTATTGCTAAACAGCAACCAGGATTCCGTGAAGGCAGGCCGAACAAATACACGAAAAGACAGTTAGATCATGCAATGAGTTTACGAGATACTCATTCATTTAAACAGCTTGCTGAAATCACAGGTATCTCGATTAGTACGTTAAAACGAGAAAGTAAAAAACGAAACGAAAAGAAAAGTTAATATAATTAATTATGATATTAAAGGCAGTAACGACAAGGGTTTTTTCCTTATCGTTATTGCCTTTTTCTAATGTTATGTAAAGTAAAAATGTATGAACATGAATAAAACTTTTTTTAAAAAAAGTTGTTAAATTGAATTGAAAGTCCCCTTTATAGAGTGTTAGGTTGTTCAACTCTAACAAATTCATATAAAATAGGAGGATATTATAATGGCATCATCAAAAGTGGTAGCACGAGAAACAGAGGTTGTAACGGTACAAAGCTTCCTCGCTGCGATGTACAAAGAAAACAATAAAATCAGTCCATCTAATTTAGGGGCATCAATTATCTCGGTGGGTGTTGGTACTGTAGCAACATTTTTTGCTAAACATGTAGCACCAAAAATGGGAAATATTTTGAATATTGTTGGCTACGGTCTTACTGTGGCTGGATTTATTGGAATATTTTTAAAAGACCCGAACAGCAAACAGTTACAATCAGTTTTAAACGATTGTGCGAAGCGTAATGGTACTCATATTCTAACAACTACAGAATTAGTAGAGCATGTAGGTTGGAGTGGCAACAATATTACTTACTCAACAAAAACAACATATGGGTTCCATTAATTTTGAAAAACAAGCAAAAGGTATTAATCCTTTTGCTTGTTTTTTTTGTTTTGCTTGATTGTTAAATATAATGAAAAACTTAACGCAACGAACATTATTACAGAAAAAGCAAACGAGAACGTGGCTTTATAGTAGATGGATGTAATAGACATGACGATTGAACTGATGATGATGGCTACACGTAATAATATATCTGTTTTTTCACTTGGATTAAAAAAATCTTGAAGAATAGCAAATAAATAAGATATTCCGAAAAATACAAGATACTCATAAAAAAGCACAGGCTTCACAAAATCTGGGATTCCAAAATAAATTAATTCAAATATGATAATAAGTAGCGCTACATACTTTAAATATTTGTAGAAGTTATTTGACAAAGTATCACCCTCTTTTATAGATAGATTAACATTATTAAACAATTTTAGTTAGTATTTTAGATGAGAATTCTCTTTTATATGTTTATAAAGCATTCGTACTTTTTAATAAAAAAACTCCCTTTATCAAATGGATAAAGGGAGACGATTAAAGTAAATGATGAGAGAAAGATTATAGATTAAACATAGCTTTCATTTGTATAGCTTCACGATTATAGCCACCATCTTGAATAATAGTGATGATTTCTCGTTGGATTTTTCGTCTTTCTTTTTTTGTTTGTGCTGCAATGATTTCCTGTATTTTAGGTTCTACATGAATTAAGTGAAATGTTAAGTATTGTTGCTTGATTATTCCAGAATTTTCTTGAGGATTCACATTTACATCTACGTCATTTTGAGTTTTTTGAGTTTCCATCAAATTATCCACCCTTCATTACTTATAATAAATTTCAAATTCTATAATTAATAAAGGGAAAGTAGGAGATAATTTATCAACTATCCTATTCAAAAAGTTAATGATATTAAAAGATTTAATACATTTAGCTTTTTATTACTCATACTTAAGAGTAGTTCCCACAGTAGATCCATCTGAAATGTGAGAAACAAAGTGAACCACTAATATATATTTGTTTGAAAAGATGGTTGTTAAAATCTCCATTAATTTCCCTTTATAAAGAAAGGAGGGATTCAATTGATGGGAGAATATGAATTCTTAATTGGCTTGATTAGCAATACAGGGTTCCCGATTGTCGCTTTTCTACTTGTCTTTTGGAAATTTGACAAATCACTAGGTTTGCTTACAGTAGCTGTAAATAATAACACGAACGCGGTTCAGTTATTATTACAAAAAGAAAACCAAGAAAATAAGTAATAGGGTTGTTATGACTAATGATTAATTAATGATAGTTTTTCTCTATTTTTTTGATATTAAATTTGTAAAATGAACATAATTATGGATGTGAATTTTCTTTTTTTTACTCTAAAATAGAACGTATGTTTCTTTTTGTATAGGAGTTGATTTTTTGGTTCAAAATCGTCTATTAAAATCTTTTTTAGAAAATGAAAAAGTAAGCAAGCTTTATAAAAGTTATTTAGAGAAACCTGCCCCTCATACGAGAGACACTATTGAAAAATTATTTAAAATCCACGTTCGAAAAATTCAATTACTTAGTTATTTTTCCCATGTTTTGTATTTTGAATCTCAAAAATATGACAAACAAATCCGTCATAATAACCAAGTTAATCAGTTAACGTTAGATAAAGGCATTAACGATGGTGAGAACAAATTTATTGATTTAATTCCCGATGAAAGTATTGATGATGATTCTGAGTGGGTACATTCTGACTTCACTCATTTGGAAGTAATTTTCGAGGACAAGCAACTGTATAATATTGTTTCGAAATTAGGACCAAAAAAGAAATATATATTGCATTCTATTTTTGTAGATAATCTCACGGAAGAAGAAATTTCAAAAAAACTAGGTATTTCAAAACAAGCTGTCAATAAAGCTAAAAACCAGGCTTTTCAAAAAATTAGGCAGGAGTATTCAAAAAAATCGAGGTGATGTTGATGCCAATAAATGAATTAAGTGAATTAAGAAGTATGGCATTCCAACAGGAGGTTCTAGATATGTTGCAGCCTAAAATTAAATCAGTTTTACATCAGACCAGTTTTCAAAATAGGATGGATTTGGAACAGGAAATTTCGTTAATGATCATTAGGGTTGTTAAAACAAAACAATTTAGAAAAGTACCTTCGTTTTTCGAACTTATTGAAAGTGAAAAAATTATATAAAAACGCTCCACTCTTTTTTCTCCGGAAATGAACAGCATTTGTACCGTTACCTGGAGAAAAGTAATAGTATTATTAGTTAACTAATATAAACTAATATATTAGAAACTATTAGGAGAGTGAATAGTATGTGGGAGCTGACAAAAGACAACAACGTTTCCGAGCTTATTGCGAGTAAAAAATCGTTAAAAGAGCTTAGAAAGTTTTTAAATACACGTGATACAACCATACGAGAAGTATTTAATTCATTAGGGTACTTCTATAATAAATCGCACCACGAATGGCAACGTGACATCGATTTTCCGGATAAAGATATGACTTTTAATGAAGCATTGGCACAGTTAAAAGCAGTATCACAAAGGAAAACTCCTAAAGTGAATAGAAAACTAATAGAAGTTAATAAAGATCTAATAGAAACTAATAAAGAGGTAGCCGTCACCACTCCTAATAATGAGCTAATAGAAACTAATAGTCAGCAAAACCTAGAGGTTTTGAACGCCATTGGCCTGTCAGAAAACGAATTTCATGTGTTAAAAAAGATGATTCAAGAGCGCATTCAGCAAGAAGATCCGCATGAACAGTTACCAATCTTTAATGAGATTGCGAAATTAAATACGAGAAGTAGAAAAAATAAAACGTATTACATTTCAGAGGAGTTAGTGGCAGAAGTAGATCGTGTGGCAGATGAGTTAAATATAAAAAAATCGCAGTTAGTTGAGGTTGCACTATTAGAATTTTTCAAGCGTCATGGCTCTATTCAATAAACTAATAGAAACTAATAGTCATAGAATATATTTACAAGTTACTAACTTTAGCGTATGGTAAGAATAACTAAATCGAACGTAAAAAAGCCATTCCACAGTGACTAACATCGGATTGCCGTCCTTTGTTAATCGCCTTATCGTACCGAAACTACGATGCAGCTTATCGTGAAATGACTTATTTTTTACTGTTAGATGATACATAGTATCTATATATGTCATTCTAGTATGAATTAGACGACATTTCAACAGTTAATTAAAAGGTCATTCAAGATTATTCTTTAATCTAAAGCGTTTTGCATCGTTAAGAAACACGATGTGAAACGCTTTTTTGCTTCAAAAAAGGAGCAACTACCATGAAAAACAAACTAAAAACTACACCAAACCAAGCAGTCCAAACATTTATTACATACGGCAATCAAAAAGGAGATCGGCAACTCAAAGAAGAGCGCCTGCAACAACTAGAAGAAGTACTGGCAACACAAGGTATTTATCCTGGTGGAAAAGTACATAGAGTGCTAGAAAAATTGATTTATGATCTTACATATAACGGCATTATCAAAGTAAGCCGAGAGCATTTAAGCAATAAATTAGAGGTTGGATTCAATACAATCTCAACAGCTTTTAAGTATATGGAGCAATCAAAGCTATTTATCCTTTCCAGAAACAAATCAGGAAAGACGAATAGTGGTTGTCGTGTCATTTTGGATGTGCAGCATGTGAATTTTGAAAGCATTTTAAGCGAAGTTTATCATCTAAATTCGTATGAAATTGCGATTGTTAAAGATGAATTTAAACAATCAAATAAACATCAGGATTTGGCTTCAAACGCTGTTATACCAACGTTAAATGACTCAAATTCGACTCTTAACTATAATAACCAAATTAAAACAATAAAAGATATAAAGACGTTTACTAAGCAGTCGTCTGATCAGAAAAATAATCTTTATAATCGTTTAAAAGATCTTTATCAAGCCCGTACAGGCTCTTTAGAGGACTTTAAAGCCTTTGTAGGTGTTATCTATGGGTCATTGAAAAAAATCAAAGCAGAGGACAAGCTAAGGCTGTCTCATGGCCATTTAGAAACAATTTTGTATCAATCATTCGATGCTGCCATTTCAGCAAGCGATCAATACGTTAAAACAAACCGGTTAGCCTTACTAAATGCCATTATTCGCAACAAAATCAACGATTTAATGGTTTCGAATTCATATGCAGCACCTGAAAAAGAGAAAAGTAGAAAAGTAGAATTGGTCCCAGCATGGTTTGCGACGCGTCATGAGCAAGAGGAAGAAGTAACCGAAGAAAAGAAAGCCTATTTTGCACAAGAACGTGAGCGAATATTGGCCAAGCTACGCGATCTTTAATCAAATGAGGAAATGGTAAAAAACCATACCTCTAGTTTGCTGTATTCATTTTTGTTTTGTTCAAGTTTTTGATATGAGAATAAACCCGTAAAAAAATTTACGGGTTTATTCCTAAGTTTTTTACGCCCTTGTCGTTAGTGAAACGAGGGGAATATCATGTGTTTTATGCCACTTTTTGTTTTATTGCTGTTTGAGTGATTTAATTCCATTGAGTTGTATACCTCTAATAACGCTAGCAGCTGTAGAAAAAGAAGGGAAGAGATACTCTTGAGCAAATTTATAGTTTTCAGCATCTGATGTATCGATAATGCCGTTTTTTAATAATTTTTGACGGAGATCAATGTAACTTTTACTTAATGAGTTAGTATGTTCTTTTGCAAAATCAGAGCCAGTAGCTATGAGAATTTCTTTTTTATCTTTACTATTACCTTTAGCTGTTTTTTCTTTTTGACTTCCCCATTTCATAACGTAAATAGTAGAAGTTTCTTCTTTTGGAGTAGAAGTATTATTACTGTGCTGTTTGAGATACAGGTCTAACAATTCATTTAGAAATTCATCTAGGGTGTTACTTGTACTTAAAGCCATTGCTTTTTTAACTTTTTCTAATTGCATCCCTATCACTCCTATAGTTTTTTATAGTTAACTATAGTTTTTATAATACAATCTCTAAAAGAAATAGGCAACAAAAAAACTATAGATATCTATAGTTTTTTGTTTCGGAATTGATAATTAGAAAAAGTAAACTAGTTTAAATTAGTTCATTTAAGCTACTTTCTGTAGCTGTTGTATCCCAAATGTTATAGAAATCGCAAGAACGCATTGATTTCATCGTAAAAAGTAAACTAGTTTAAACTAGTTTACTTTTTTAAATCAGAATTACTAAGAGCTAAATAAAATGAATCGTACAAACAAGAACAATCTTTAGATTGCTCTTTTATTTTTGCCATGAAGTCTTTAGGAAACAGAATTATAACTACAGTAAAAAAAAGTTTAAATAACATTTAGGGCGACAGCACACAAAGGGTTACTTGGAGAACAAAGAACGCTCTGTAGATAACTGTAGGTGTCACTGTGGCATTAAATGGCCAGGGTGATAAATAGAATCCAGGTTTAACGTTTACGTACAACTGGTGGTTACCGGTCATACTGAATGACCCGAAAAACTAAGATCAAAATCGAAGTTCAAATACGTAAAAATGATGGAATATTGGGTGCGTGAAAGAGCTAAATACAACGTGCAGGATTAAGAGTGTGCTACAGCACACTCGAAAAGCGCGTCGCACTTGGGTTGGAATGGTATACAGGAGGGTTTAAAATTGTATACATAACAAAGTAGAACTATATGGAGAACGAAATGATAGGTAGATCGGTTGAAAAAGGAATGAAATTTTGTTGTAAGGGCAGCCAGAATATTCGCCATTAAATTTCAGAGTGCCCATCTACGCACCTTTAAAATTGGATGTGCTAAATAAGCATAAAATCGGTTCTGATTTTTGATCTATGAGTTTCTTAGTATTATAAAAAATAAGAAGTACATTAGTCGTGAATGAATTTATCTGATTAAAAGCAAAAAGGGCTAGCTTTAAGCTAGCCTCAGATTGTAAACAAAGTCGACTTTGTTTGTTAATCAGTATTCAACAACATCAAATTGCATGTGAGAATATTGTTTTGCAGTTAAATTTTCTGTTTGCAAGACTTTACTGCCAACTGTCATTTCCTGTTTTACTAGGTATGTAGTAAAAACAGGTCTATAAAGAATCTTAACTCTTTTTCCCTTATCAGCAGGAGCTGTTTTAGTTAAAGTGACTTGAGTTGTTTTAGATGTGCTAAAACCTAAAGATAAATCTAAATCTTTAATCGGGATTTTTAAAGTCCCTGTAAAAGAATTAGTTACGCTAGTAGCATGTGAACAAGCTACAGTTCCAGTTAGTGAAATGTCATCTACACAAGTTTTCCAAGAGCCGTATGTATCAGCAACTTTTGATTTTGAGGCAACACCCCATTTTGCATTTCTAATAATGCTTCGAGTTTCTATTGTTGGAGCATTTTCTTGGTCTTCTTCTGTAACATCTAAAGCTTCTTCTTCTGTGACATTCTCTGAAATTTCTTCTTCTGTAACATCTAAAGCTTCTTCCTCTGTGACATTCTCTAGAATTTCTTCTGTAACATCTAAAGTTTCGGCGTGTGTAACCGGAGCTTTAGTATAGAATGCTAGGATAAAAACAAGTAGAAAAGTTGATAATCCAATAATTTTCTTCATTTCCAATAACCTCCTCTTTATGTATTTATTATACATATAAAGCTGTGTTAAATCAAAAATGTATATTTATGTTTAATTCACTTATTGAAGTAAAAGCAATTATGGTGCATTATGGTGCAATAAGTAAAAGGAGTGAAGGTATGAATTTTCGTGGTGTGGGAGTTTCATTTTTGATGTTTTCAGTTTTATTATTTAGTTCAAGATATATTGCTGCGGCTATATATGGCATGGATTCAGTAACCAAAGATCGTGAATTATTTCAAAATCTCTTGGATTTTACAGGCAATACACTATTTAATTTAAGTGTTATTTCGTTAGTAATAGGAGTGTTATATCTTGTGGTAGGCGAAGTAATAAATACACTTTATTTTAAAAATAGAAATAAAGGTAATGGGCAAATGTAGGGGGCCATTGTGTGTCATTTTGGAGGGTTCGTCATGTGTCTTTTTCTAAAAAATTGTGATAGCACTCTAACATCAGGCTTTGCCTGAAATATCATAATAAGTGATATCGGTTTTCCCTTATGCTCTTTCTAACTTTTTTTTAGAAGAGCTATTTAGGAAAAGAAACTCCTGAAAATCAAATTATAGGTCGTTTACGTTCGTTTTAAGATGGTTATTTTATTTAAGGTTAAGTTATATTCATACTTTGATTTTAAATGGTTTAAAAAGACATATGAAGGCTTAGAATATTTTGTTTATCATAAGAAGTAAAGATATTAAATTCTAATGCTATTTATGCAGAATTTTATACATGCTGCGATTGGTGATCCAATCGAAAAACACTGTTAAATCAACGATGTATAAAATTCTGTATACATAATAATTGGGCATGGAATTGAAAAGGCAGTAACGACAAAGGGTCTCCCTTTATCGTTACTGCCTTTTTCTAATGTTATGTTAACTGGAAGTGTATAGAAATGTATAAGATTTATTTTGAGAATAATTTCTGCCAAAAACTTTTCTTACTTTCTTCCAATTGTTGGCTTAATTTTTTTAACATTTCTTCTTGCTGGATGATCAAATCTCGTTGTTCTTCAAGTCTATCTGTAACGATTTTCTGGAACTCATCATCTTTCTTTTTTTGTATCTCCAGTTCGTTATGTAGTTGTAGGAGTTGGTTCTTTACCATTACAACGATTTCATTTTGCAACGTTATATCGTTACTCAATAACGTTGTAACAGTGGGATTTGTAACGTTATCTATAACACGTGATTGCATAATGGTGAAATCAAAATCTGATGATAAAACTAAGCTTGCGGCTTCTTCTAAGCTCACCGATTTTTCTTTGTTTAGATAAATTAGGGCTTTTATGATTTTTATATTTTCTTCTGAATATTCTCGATGACCACGTTTGTTACGGGATATATGCATGCCGTTCTTTTCCAAAAGTAATGAGTATTTTTTTAAAGTCTCAGCGTTTAATTCCAATTGCTCAACAACCTCTTTTGGTGAATGTAAGCGTTCTTCCATGTATATACCTCCGTTATAGAATCGTTACGTTCATTATAACGGTTCACTTCAATTGTGTGGAAATAAATCACGCATAAAGTAAAACAACCCCCTAGCAAAGCTGCTAGGGGGTTGTTTTAGTCCACCATCCTATGAGAAGTGTATGGTTTCATGATAATTCTAGTTAACTGTTCATCTGTTAATTTACCTGAGTAACTAAACATATTACTATATTTATCTTGATTCTTGAAATCTTGTAACATGTCTAAGTTTGGTTGTTTTAGAGTGTACTCGATTAGCATGTCCTTCCAAACCGTTGATTTTAAACCAAGTTCTTTTCGCAAACTTTCCTGTAAGTCATCAAGCTTTTGTTTTTTTGCTTTACTGTCTTTTTCTTTTGCCTGTTTTAACATATTTTTTTGAATTGTTAAAAGTACATGACCACGGATATAACTTTGGGCGTTATAAACATAGTACCCAGTTAGGATGTTCTTTGGTAATAATACAATTGGCTGCTTATTGAAGTCTAGATACGGGTAGTACTCACTTTCTTCCCAAGCCTTCTTAAGGTGGTTCCAGTACATATATTTCAGTGGTTTTGGACTTTGAAGCACCTTTTTCTTTCCTTTTTGCATTTGTTCATCAGTGAATTCAACAAGTAAGTGGAAAATTAAGCTACTTATTAAATCCGTCATACGATCTTTATCAAAGCCTTTGACGAAAAGACTTACATTTGCTGGTGTTTGAGTAAATACTCCTTTTTCAGCTAGTTTAATAACCGAGTCTTGTGTAAATAATTTGTATAACATATCAGGGGTACAACCATTACCACTAGCATAGCTATTCGGGATTAAGCGTGAAGTACCCAGACGTGTGCTGTTATTTTCTGAAGAATATTTGAAAAGTGATTTCAATTTCACTTCGTTTAATGGTTTTGTTGTTAAAACCGTAGTTACATGTGTGAAAAAGCTTTTAATTGTCTTTTGCGCCTGCTTGGAAAAATAATCTTGGTTAGAAAGAATTTGGATAGGGTCAATAAAGACTTGATTATCAGGTCCGTCAATTACGACATTAGCGAAATCGTGTAATGACTGGTCCTTCGGTAAGCCTAATAAATCTGAAACAGTGTTAATATTAAATTTTTGCATAAAAGTTCTCCATTTTATAAGTATTTGGTGAAAAAAGTATACAAGTCCTTAAATTTAATACTTGTCAAACGGAGAACAGGAATGTTATTATGTGAATGACCAAATTCACATAACATTAGTTCATATCGTTTTCAAGTGCATGTGTTAACAATAACCACCATAATTATTGTCATTCCGACACAGGACCCTAAAAAAGGGTATAAGGGCCCAAGGAAAATATTAGCACACCTTGTTACAATATGTCAAACTATATTTATATTTTATTTTTATACTATAATGTAAGCGCTTACATTAGGGGGTTTTTAGTAGAGTCAACTAATAGTCATAGAATATATTTACAAGTTACTAACTTTAGCGTATGGTAGGAATAACTAAATCGAACGTAAAAAAGCCATCCCACAGTGACTAATAGAGAGTTGGCGCTCTTTATTAATCGCTTTGTCGTATCTCGTACATACGATGCAGCATATCGTGAAATGACTGTTTTTAACTGTTTAATATAGATATTATCTATATACGTCATTCTAGTATGAATTAGAAGACATTTCAACAGTTTATTAATAGATCATTAAAGATTACTCCTTAATCTAAAGCGTTTTGCATCGTTACTACAGCGATGTGAAACGCTTTTTTGCTTCCAAAAGGAGCAACTACCATGAAAAATAAACTAAAAACTACACCAAACCAAGCAGTCCAAACATTTATTACATACGGCAATCGAAATGGAGATCGGCAACTCAAAGAAGAACGCCTGCAGCAATTAGAAGAAGTATTAGCAACCCAAGGAATTTATCCTGGTGGGAAAGTACATAGAGTGCTAGAAAAATTGATTTATGATCTTACATACAACGGCATTATCAAAGTAAGCCGAGAGCATTTGAGTAACAAATTAGAGGTAGGATTAAATACAATCTCAACAGCTTTTAAGTATATGG